>NZ_JACHND010000002.1 GCF_014205275.1 Sphaerisporangium siamense | reverse complement strand
CGGCCGTCAGTGGTGTCGCTCATGTGATCCACCTTAGTACCCCTGTTGGTCTGTTTACAGAGTGGCCTCTTTGTGTTCTCATATCTCTGTCAACAGACCAACAGAGTGTTGGTCTGGCAAAGAGGCCCTGGCGGGCTGCTTCCCTCCAGGGCCTCGATCGGACAGACCAGATTGGAGCTGGTGCCCGATGTCCACCATCATCCCGTTCCCGTCGCTGCGGCGGGGACGCCCCCCTCTCGATGTGGGCCCGTTGGCCTACGTGCTGGCCAGGATGGAGCCCGATCTGCGGGAGCTGATCCTGCCGGGCGAGTCGTGGGAGGAGCTCATGACGCGCCGCCAGGCCGAGGCCGACATCCTCGACGAGCTGCTGGCGGAGTACGCCGAGCAGGCCGCCGAGGCCGGCGAGTTCGCCGAGGCGGTGAGCGGCTGATGACGCACACGCAGATGTTCGTCGTGTTGACGGTGTCCGCCCCCGCCGACGACGAGGTCCGCCAGCTCACGATCGCGCGGACCGTCTCGGTTTCCGCCGGCGCCACGCGCGCCGAGCTCTACACCTGGGCGCGCAACCAGTGCCCGCCGGCGTTCGCGGACGCCAACGTGCTGTTCTTCTCGGCCGAGCCCAACCTCATCGCGCTGCCCGGGGCGGTGAGCCGTTGATGAGCGAGCCGAACACGATCCCGTACTCGCACTCCCTTAAGGCGCTGGATCTGCTGGACAGCGCGGCGGGCGTGAACTGTTACACCGCACGTGGCCCCGGGTGGGTCGATGACGGCGTGACGGCGGTGCGGGATGCGCAGGTGGCCACCGGTCACGCGCTGTTGGCCGTCTGCGAGGAGCTGGCGGGGGTTCGCGCCGAGCTGGCGGCGCTGGCCGAGGACCGCGAGGCGTCCTCGCGGCAGGTCGAGCGGGTCATCGTCGCGCTGGAGCGGCTGGCCGCGCGCCGCCAGGAGGACGACGACGCGGCCACGACCGCGGTTCTGGGCGTGGTGGCCGAGGTGACGCAGCCGCTGGCCGACATCGCCGCCGCGGTGGAGGCGCTGGTCTCGGCGGTCGATGAGCGGACCTCTGCGGCCGATGAGCAGGGTTCGCGGCGCCGCTGGTGGCGGTGGGGCCGATGAGCATCACCGCGATCCCCTCCCCTGAGCCCGGCCCGGACGACGTCGCTCGCGGCGTGGCCGAGGTCGAGCGGTACCTCGCCGGCCACGCGCCCGCGTCGTCGTCGACCGTCCCGGCCGCCGAGGTGGTCGAGCTGGTGGGCGAGACCAAGCGGGTGCGTGAGCTGCGCGCCGAGGTCGCCGAGGCGCACCGCCTGGTGGAGCTGCAGGAGGACGAGGCGCCGCTGCTGGTCGACTCGCCGAAGGTGCGCAAGCGCCGCCGGGCTGCGCATGAGGCCGCGCGGTTGCATGAGCTGGCCCAGGACCCGGCGGCGCGGGCATGGCAGGCCGCGCGGACGCGCCGGGTGCTGGTGGCCGTGGCGATGGTCGTGCTGACCCTGGCGCTGGGCTGGTCGACGGCCGGGGTGCACGCCTTCGCCTCCGAGGGTGCCCCGCAGTGGTCGCCGGGTTGGGTGCTGGCCTGGTTCGTCGAGCCGTTCCTGTCGCTGGGGCTGTTGTTCGTGGTCGGGGCCCGCACTTACATGGCCACCCAGGGCCAGCCCATCGTCTCGCCGGTCCTGGTGCGGATCGAGGTCGTGCTGCTGGCGCTCACGCTCGGCATGAACGCCTGGCCGCACCTGCCCGGCGTCGCCGAGGAGTTCGCCCTCACCCCGCTGGTGCTGCATCTGCTCGGCCCGATCGTGGCGGTCATCATCGTGACCGCTCTGCCGATCGTGCTGGCCGCCTTTCACGGCCTGGACCACGACCGGCGCCCCCTCCTCCACCCTGCTCTCCACGGTGACGGCGACGCCTCGCCGCAGGCCTCCCGGCGTGGCTCTGTCGCGGTCGCTGACCTGCGATGGAGGACCCCGGAGGAGTCCCCCTCCTCCGAGTCCGCCCGGGGGCGCACCGCTGAGGAGCACCGTGCGGAGCTGCACCGGCTGATCGCTTCGGGGGATCTGCCGGCGCGGCCGTCCGCTCGCGCCATCCAGAACGCGCTGCGCTGCCGGGAGGACCTGTCTCGCGTGCTGCGTGACGAGCTGCGCGGCGGGGGTGCGTGATGACCGACACCGACCGCCTGGCGCTGCTGGCCGCCGAGCACGCCGCGCTGTTGGCCGCCGCTCGCGCAGTGTTCGCGGCGATCGAGTTGGAGGAGATCGACCCGCTGGGGTACCTGCGTGACCACCTGGCCGAGCGCGGGCAGCTCCCCGTCGACGGGGCGCGGCCTTCGCAGATCCTGGCCGCGGGCGGGGGCGTGTGATGGCCCGCGCGACCACCATCACCGCTCCGGCCGCTCCGGCCGCCGAGGCCGCCGCCGTGGCGGTGCGGCACCGCCCGCAGATCGGGCGCGGGATCGACGCCTACGGCCGCAGGTCCTACCGGTTCACCTGCCCGTGCGGAGCCGCCGGCGCCGAGCAGGCCGCGCGGCGTATGGCCCAGTGGGACCACGACCGGCACATTGCCGAGCTGCCGGAGGTTCCGGCCGCCCGGCGGTGCCGTGACCCTCGGCGGCACGGCTGCCTGGCCTGGGAGCCGTGCCGGACGTGCGAGGACCAGCTCCCGCTGTTCGAGGTGGCCGAGCTGGTCGACGGGCTGGTCGAGGCGACGGGAGCGGGGTCGTGACCGCGCGTCGCCGCACCAGCCGCGCCGCCGCCGGCCGTCGTACGACCGGCCGGGCCCGGCGCCGCTCGGAGTCGCTGATCGGCCACCTGATCGGCATGGCCCTGGTGTCGTTCCTGGTCTACGCGGCCCTGGACCGGTTCACCCCGGCCGCCGACGCCCTGGCGATGTGGTGTTCGGGCCTGGCCGCCGGCCTCGCCGCCCTGCCCGCCTGGACGCGGATGCGTCACCGCGTGGCCTCGACCATCTCCCCCGCCCCCGCCACCCGCCGGAGTACCCGATGACCGTCCACGACCACGACCGTGACGGCGACCGTGACGGCGACCGTGACCGGTGTGACCCGCCGGTGGTCTACGTCATCACCGACATGGACCAGCCCACCACCGCCCCGACCAGCACCGCCCCGGCCGCTTCCCCGGCGGCCGGGACCGGGGACGGCGACCCCTACGCCGCGCTGTGGGCGGCCTTGCAGCCGGTCATGGCCATGACCGCCGTCGCCGCCTCCCTGCTCGGCGTCACCGCCCTGGCGTTCGGGCTGCTGCTGGGCTGGCCGCCGGCCGTGCTCGGCGTCGCCGCCGTGCTCGCGCTCCCGGCGCTGGTGGTGCTGGTCGACCTGGCCGGCGCGCGGGCGGGCTGGCCGCCGCTGGCCTGGACCGCCGCCCGCATCGTCGCCTCCCACCGATCCCGCAAGGAGAGCCCTCGTGGCTGACCCCACCAACAGCCGCCGGATCCCGGAGCTGTCCACCATCGAGATCAACTCCACCAGCGCGCTGAAGAAGTACGTGGACGAGTCGCGCCGCCTGGCCCGCGACTTCTCGGTCGAGCTGGAGTGGGGCGCCGAGGAGATCACCGCCGTGCTCACCGCCACCGGCAAGGGCAACCCGTGGCTGATGGGCGTGGACGTCAAGTGGCGGGCCCGCCGGGTCGCCGCCCGCGCCCGCCGCGCCGCCGAACTCCAGCGCGGCGCCGCCGTGGAGCTGGTCCGCCTGTGGCAGGACTTCGTCATCCAGTTCGCCCCCGCGCTGGAGCAGCACCACAAGACCGCCAAGACCTTCGACTTCGACACCTGACCTGCTGTTGGTTTCCGCCTCGCCTCCGCCCTCTTTGACCTGGGAGAACCCTTCCGATGGCTCGCCACAGCAAGACCACCGCCCCCGTCCGGGCCGTCCACAGCGGCACGGTGATCCATGACCACTACGCGGCCCACCTGATCGGCAAGGGCCTGCAGCGGGCCGCCCCGCACACCGTGCCGTGGATCCTGGGCGGCGGGATGATCCCGGCCGCTGCGCTCACCCACGCCTGGTGGGGCACCCCCGGCGCGCTGCCGTGGGCCTCGGCCGCCCTGGCGCTGTCCGGCGCCGCGCTGACCGGGGTCACCTGGGCCGTCTCCCGCTACCGGCACATGCTGGGCCGGGTGCAGTCCACCGGCACCACCGCGGTGGCCTCGGGGTGGCTGCTGGCCGCGACGATCACCGGGCCGACCGCGCGGCCGACGATCGACATCGGCATGTGGCTGGGCGGCACCCTGGCTGCGGCGTGGAACATCCGCAACGTGGTGCGCCCCAACGAGGCCGCCGAGGCCGAGGCCCCGGCCACGGGGGCGGGGTTGTTCAAGCGGCTGCTGGTCGGCACCGCCGAGAAGGCCGGGCTGGAGATCGGCGTCTCGGGTGTGCGCGCCGAGGAGCACCGCATCACCGGCACCGTGGAGCTGGCCGAAGGCGACACCGTGGAGCACCTGCAGCGCGCGATCCCCGCCATGGAGGCCGCCGGCCGCCTGCCCTCGGGAACGCTGGTCGCCACCCCCAACCCCCACGACGCCGGAGCGCCCACGGTGACGGCGTCCAACCCGCTGCTTTTGGAGAACCCCGTCCCCTGGCCGGGGCCGTCCCGGGCGGGCCGCTCGGTGGCCGAGCCGCTGCGCCTGGCGCTGTTCCAGGACGGCGAGATGGCGCAGGTGAGCATCGTCGGCTCGCACTTGCAGATCATGGGCATGACCGGGTCGGCCAAGACGACCGCCGGAGCGTGGGGCTACTGGGGCGAGCTGATCACCCGCCCGGATGTGGCGCTGCTGGTCATCGACATCACCAAGGGCGAGCAGAGCATCGGCGCGGCCCGGCCCGCGCTGCACCGGGTCGAGACCACCAAGGCTGGCGCCACCAAGCTACTGGCCGACCTGGAGGGCATCTTGGCGGCGCGGCTGGACCACCTGGCCGCCAAGGGCCTGCCCAAGTGGGCGCCGGGCTGCGGGTTGTCCTACATCGTGCTGTGGATCGAAGAGGCCGCCGACGTCTTCGAGCACGTCGACATGGCCAAGTTCATCAACCTGGCTCGCATGCTGCGCAGCGCGGGCGGCTCGATCGTCTGGTCGCTTCAGCGGGCCGACCACACCCAGATGCCCACCATCGTCAAGGGCCAGGGCGGCGCCTACCTGTGCTTCGGCGTCGCCAACAGCCACGACGCCGGATGGGGCATCTCCGATGAGCAGGAGGCCGCCGGCGCCAAGCCTCAGCAGTGGAAGCAGACCCGCCCCGGCATGGCCTACGGCGACATGCCCGGCATCCCGCCAGAGAAGATCGCCATGCCGATGCGGTTCTTCGACTGGGGCACCGACGACCAGGCCCGGGTGCGCAACTTCCGCGCCCACTGCGCCGCCCACCCCGCCACCGGCCGCCCCCTGGACGCCATCACCGCCCGCATCTGCCCCACCCCCGGCGCCCCGGCCGGCAAGACCGCGGCACCGCCCGCCCGCGACACCGACGACCTGGAGGTGAGCGGCGTGGCCCGCGAGTACGTCACCCCACACAGCGAACTCGACGGCGCCGACGCCACCACGCCGCCGGTCGACCCCGACGCGCCGCTGGCCGATGTCGCCGACGTCCCCCTCGGCGACGTCGACGCGCCCAAGCTCAGCCCCGACCAGGCCCGCCAGGCCCTGGACCAGGCCATCGCCGCGTTCGCCGACGGCCGCCCCTTCGCCCCGCGGGACCTGGGCCACGTCCTTGCGGCCACCGGCCGCAGCCGCCACTGGATCCAGAAGGCGCTGCGCGACCGCGTCGACGGCGGCCTGCTGGAGCACGACCCCGACGCCGGCACCTACCGGGTGCGGTCCCTCGCCCACGCCTGACCAAGATCACCCCCGGGCGGGCGGGAGCGCACCGCGATCGCGGAGCAGCGCATGCGAGGGGCCAGGGGGTGAGATCTCGCGACGGGACTACAGGTCAGCGGCCGTATCACCCGCGATTCTCACCCCCTCTCACCCCCGGTTCTCACCGGGTTCTCACCCCGCCTCTCACCTCCGCGCACCGCCCGCTCTCACCCCCAGACGATCAGATCTCACCCCAAACCACGCGAAAGGATCACGGATGGCAACACCGGACTTTCACACCCAGGCGTTCGCCCGCTGCCTGCTCACCATCGGCCAGGCCCTCACGACCTACGGTCACGCGGACCGGCGGCCCGACCCCGCCGGTCGACCTCGATGCGCCGCCGGCCCGCACCGCCTCCGACGCCATCGGCCTGGAGGTGCGGCCGATGGACCCCGCCGAGGCCCGCGCCGTCTTCGACCAGGCCGTCACCGCCCTGGACGGCCGCCCCTTCGCCCCGCACGAACTCGGCGAGGTCCTTGCGGCCACCGGCTACACCCGCGCCTGGCTGCACAAGGTGCTGCGCGAGCGCGTCGAGGCCGGCGGCCTGGAGCACGACCGGGAGTCGGGCACCTACCGACAGACCGGCCACAGCCCTCTGCCCGACACCGCGCCCGGCCCGGACCCCGCCGCCGCGCTCGTCGAGGCGCTACGCGCCGCCGGGGTGGACCTTCAGGCCCTGCTGCGGGCCCTGCGCGACCAGTCCTGACCCCCACGTCCCCCACCACGCAGGAAGGCCCCGCCATGACCGCTCAGACCACCGCCGCGACGCCGATCGAGGTGCTGTGCTCGCTGGAGGCCGAGGCCGCCGCGGTGCGCGCCGAGCTGGCCCGCACCGACAGCAAGGCCGCGATGCTGCTGGGATTCGCCGGCACCGGCTTCTCGCTGCTGGCCGCGATCGGCGCCGCCGTCACCACCCGCCTGCCCCTGCTCGCCCAAGGCGGGCTGTGGGGCACGGTGGCGCTGCTGGCCGCCGCGGTCGCGGTGCTGCTGGCTGTAATCCGCCCGTCCCTGCCCCGCGACGGCGGGACGGGCTTCGTCGCCCACGCCGCCCTCACCGCCGAGCAGCTGCTGGAGGTCCTGGGCCGCGAGCAGGCCGCTCCCGGCCGCCAGGCCGCCGACGTCGTGCGCCTGTCGGTCATCGCGCTGGCCAAGTACCGGCGCATCCGCACCGCCACCCACCTGATGTACGCCGCGCTCGCCGTCCTGGTCGCCACCCTGCCCGCCGGCGTCCTGGCCTGACCCCGCCCGATCCCACCGAAAGGACACAGACCATGCCCACCACGCCCGCCGCTCGCCGTTCCCTCGCCCGGACGCTCGGCCTCAACCGGCCCTTCACCGCCCTGACCCTGACGGCGCTCGCCGTGCTGGTCATCGCCACCGCCGCCGAGGCCGACGCGCTGTACGGGGTCGCCTGCGTCCTGGCCCTGCTCGCCCAAGGCGGGCTGTGGGGCACGGTGGCGCTGCTGGCCGCCGCGGTCGCGGTGCTGCTGGCTGTAATCCGCCCGTCCCTGCCCCGCGACGGCGGGACGGGCTTCGTCGCCCACGCCGCCCTCACCGCCGAGCAGCTGCTGGAGGTCCTGGGCCGCGAGCAGGCCGCTCCCGGCCGCCAGGCCGCCGACGTCGTGCGCCTGTCGGTCATCGCGCTGGCCAAGTACCGGCGCATCCGCACCGCCACCCACCTGATGTACGCCGCGCTCGCCGTCCTGGTCGCCACCCTGCCCGCCGGCGTCCTGGCCTGACCCCGCCCGATCCCACCGAAAGGACACAGACCATGCCCACCACGCCCGCCGCTCGCCGTTCCCTCGCCCGGACGCTCGGCCTCAACCGGCCCTTCACCGCCCTGACCCTGACGGCGCTCGCCGTGCTGGTCATCGCCACCGCCGCCGAGGCCGACGCGCTGTACGGGGTCGCCTGCGTCCTGGCCCTGCTCGCCCAAGGCGGGCTGTGGGGCACGGTGGCGCTGCTGGCCGCCGCGGTCGCGGTGCTGCTGGCTGTAATCCGCCCGTCCCTGCCCCGCGACGGCGGGACGGGCTTCGTCGCCCACGCCGCCCTCACCGCCGAGCAGCTGCTGGAGGTCCTGGGCCGCGAGCAGGCCGCTCCCGGCCGCCAGGCCGCCGACGTCGTGCGCCTGTCGGTCATCGCGCTGGCCAAGTACCGGCGCATCCGCACCGCCACCCACCTGATGTACGCCGCGCTCGCCGTCCTGGTCGCCACCCTGCCCGCCGGCGTCCTGGCCTGACCCCGCCCGATCCCACCGAAAGGACACAGACCATGCCCACCACGCCCGCCGCTCGCCGTTCCCTCGCCCGGACGCTCGGCCTCAACCGGCCCTTCACCGCCCTGACCCTGACGGCGCTCGCCGTGCTGGTCATCGCCACCGCCGCCGAGGCCGACGCGCTGTACGGGGTCGCCTGCGTCCTGGCCCTGCTCGCCGGGACCGTCTGGTCGCGTGAGCCCTACTGCAACGCCTGCGGCGAGGGGCTGCACGACCACCCCGACCAGACCGACTCCGCCGGCGACTCCCGCGCCGCCGCGGCCGCCGCCAGGCGCTGAGGTTGCGGGTGCCCGCCCGGCCGCGTGACCAGGCCGGGCGGGCACCCGGAGCGGCAGCTCCACCGTCCATACAGCCGAAACCCCGGGACGCGTCTCCGACCAAGAAGCTCGTCCCGGGGCCCCTTCTCAGGGAGGTCCATGATGGCCACCAGCTCCAAGGACGGCAAGTCCCCCAAGTCCCCCAAGTCCCCCAAGAGCGCCGGATTCGGCAAGTCCGGCAAGGGCTCGCCCAACGACGTCCGCACCGCCAAGGTCGGCTCCTGCCGCCGCCACCCCGGCACGCTGTCCAGCGGCTCCTGCCCGGCCTGCCAGCGCGAGAACGCCGCCAAGAAGTGACCGCCACCCCCGCCCCCGAAGGAGCTTCCGTGACCACCTACACCCATCCCGACGTCCTCACCCGCGGCGTCGCCGAGGGCTGGGCCGACCCCACCACCGACCCGGCCCGCATCGACTGGGCGCCCCGGCAGGCCGCCGCCCTGGTCCCGTTCGAGGTCGTCGACGGCCGCCCGCTCAACCCGGCCGCGCCGACCGGGATCCGCTACGGCCGGGGCGAGCTTGGGCACTGGGGAGAGCAGGTCTGCGCCGACGCCATCGCCAATCTCTACGACGAGGACGGCCACCGGTGGATCGCCATGATCCGGCGCGGGGACGGCCACGGATGGGCGATCCCCGGTGGCAAAGCGGACCCCGGCGAGGAGCCGACCGCGACGGCGATCCGCGAGCTGGCCGAGGAGACCGGGCTCGTCCTCGGGGAGCACAACGCCATCTGCATCGCGCTCCCGGCCCGTCTCGTCCCCGACCCGCGCCAGAGCGACGAGGCGTGGATGGTCACCGTGCCCGTCCGCGCGCACATGGGCACCCGCTACCGCGACCTGTTCCCCACGCTGACCGGCGCCGACGACGCCGACCGCGCCGAATGGGTGCGCGCCGACACCTTCGAGGACCTCAACGAGCACCTGGCGCTCCTCGGCGGCCGGCTGTTCGCCGCCCATCGGGAGATGCTCGCCGAGCTGCTCGCCCAGACGCTGCACTCCCCGGCCACGAAGGGATCGCGATGAGGATCCTCGTCACGCGGGCCTGGCTGGAGTGCGGCGGCTGCACGGTGCGCGTCGAAGTCGGCGTCGTCCCGGCCTCCTGGACCTGCACCCAGTGCGGGACCTTCAACACCGTGAGATAGACCCCCGCCCCCACTCGAAGGGCCCGCCGGATCCCCCGGCGGGCCCTTCGCCGTTTCCTGTGGGGAGAGAAACGGGAGACGCTGCACGTGGTCGCCCGCCACCTGCCAAAAAACGCCGCCAGGCCCCCCGCCCCGTCCGGTGGCAACCAAAGTTGCCAGCCGCTTCGCGTGCTCGTCGAGGGTGTGGCCAGGTATGACGTGCCAGCGTGCCAGCATGCCAGCGTGTTGACCTGCTGACGTGCTGGCGTGTTCCTGGCATCCTGGCACCTCATGAGCGCACAACATCCTCGCCGTGTGGTGGTGGGCAACCACAAGGGCGGGGCGGGCAAGACCGCCTACACGGTGAACACCGCCGCCGCCGTGGCCTCCTTCGGCCGTCGCGTCCTGGTGGTCGACCTCGACCCGCAGGCCAACGCCTCCCGGCGTCTGGGGTTTCGCTGGGACCCCGCCGAGCCCGTCCCCACGATCGCCGAGGCCATCAAGGCCGACGCCCGCGGCGTCGCCGCCGACGCCATCTACCCCTGCGGGTGGGAACAGGACATCGCCGAACGCATCGACCTCATTCCGGCCCGGTTCGACCTGGAGAACCGCATCTCCGAGGCGGGTGTCGTCGGCGCGGTGTGGCGCCTGCGCAAGGCCCTGGAGGACGTGGACGACGGCTACGACGTCGTCCTGCTGGACTGCCCGCCCAGCCTCGGCCACTTGACCCAGCTCGCCTTGGCCGCCGGCCACGTCGCGGTCTGCACGGTCGAACCCGAGTACGACAGCGTCGAGGGCGCGGTGCGCTTCCGCGACTTCATCGCCGAGCGGGCCGCCGACGTCGGCAACCCGGGCCTGCCGCTGATCGGCTACGTGGTCTCACGGGTGCGCGGCAACATCGGCGCGCACGCCTACCAGCTCGACGGCCTGCCGGAGCTGTTCGGCGATCGGGTGTGGACGCCATACGTCCCCGAGCGCGCCCCGGTGAAGGATGCCGGCGACGCGGCGATCCCGCTGCGGGCTCTTGGCCGCTCCAACGCCTCGGAGATGGCATTCCTCTTTGAGGAGCTGGCCAAGCGGCTTCTGGCCGAACTGGGCCGGCCTGTGACGGCAGTGGCATGACGGCCGCCAGGACGCCGAGGGCCCGGCCGGGTGCCACCTCCTCGATGCGGCTCACCCCGCAGGTAGAGCAGATCAGCACCGGGACGGCCGAACCACCATCCGAGCGTGCCAGCACGCCAGCACGCCAGCACGCCGAACCCTCCGGGGACGACTGGGTGAACTTCTCCACCTACCTGCCGCGAGACCTCCGCCGCCGCCTCAAGGCGCACTGCGCGGGCGAGGAGATCGAGCTGCGCGAGGCGGTGGCGATGGCCGTACAGGAATGGCTGGACCGCCAGTAGCGCCCTGAGCATGCCAGCACGCTGGCATGCCAACGCGCGCCCGTGGCGTGGCTTTGTCGGTGATCGGCTCGCCGGTCCCGGTGCTGTCAAAACTCGGCAATATCCGCTGCGCTTCTCACCGACATAGCCAGTGGCGGGCCCCGGTGAGGTGCCGGTCCGGGGAACAACGAGGTACATGTACCCGGGCCGTATCCGGTGGGCCGAGGTCGTCGAGCAGGCCCGGCTCGTCGTCGCCGCCTACCAGGGCGGGGTGACGCTGCGGCAGTGCTTCTACCGCCTGGCCGTCGCGGGCGTCATCCCCAACACCGCGGCGGCGTACCGCAAGCTGTCGGCCCACCTGGCCGAGGCCCGGCGCCGCGGCGACTTCCCCGACCTGATCGACGCGGTACGCGAGATCCACGCCCCGCCGGCCTACACCGATCCCGGCGAGATCCTCGCCCAGGTGCCGGAGCTGTACCGGCGCGACCGGATGGAGCACCAGCCGGTCGCGCTGTACCTGGCCGCGGAGAAGGACACGCTGCGCGCGCAGATCACCGGCTGGACCCTCGCCTACGGGCTGCCCGTCCTGGTGCTGCGCGGTTTCTCCAGCGAGACCTACGTGCGTCGGGTCCGCGACCGCGTGGCGGCCGATCCACGGCCGGCGGTGCTGGCCTACGTCGGCGACCACGACGCCAGCGGCGAGGCAATCCTCACCGACTGGCTCGCCCGCACCTGCGGTTGCTGGTCGACCGTGGAACAGATCGCCCTCACCCACGACCAGGTCCTCGGCTACGGCCTGCCCGCCGCGCCGGGCAAGGCCGGCGATCCGCGCTGGCCCGCGTTCGCCGCCCGCCACGGCCTGGACCCGGCCACCCCGGCCCAGTGGGAGGCCGAGGCCCTCGACCCCGCGCAGCTGCGCAGCCTCATCGACGCCACGATCGCCCACTGGATCGACCAGCAGGCGTGGCGGCGATCCCTCGACGCCGAGCGTCGCGACGTCGCCCGGCTGCGCCAGTTCATTCGCAGCTGGCCGCAGGCGTGATCGGGCGGCACCGGTCGTGAGGCAGGCCCCAGGCGCCCACGGGCCATAGCAATCCGTTCGCCATCATCGCCTCTGGGGCCGCGCGGCCTCGGAGAGAAAGTTCTCGACTCGGAGCGGGGTCGACGCCGCCCCGGTCCCTGAAAACCGGCACGGGGGCCGGGCCGCGAGATCGCCCGTGCGGAGCTGTGGTTGTCCCTGATCGATCCTGGATCCCGGGGCGGCCCTCGGTCGCCGGGGGACGCGCGCGGGCCGTACAGGCGATCTCAGCGCCTCGCGTCGATGCCGCGTTGCGGCGCCCCTTTTTGCCGTGTGTACGTGCCATCGCGCGCGTCTGCCCTGGAGGCGAGGGCGGCGGCCTGGTCCCGGGTCGGCGGGAGCGCGCCGGGCGGCGCCGGCCGGGACCGTCCCGAAGGGACGCACGCCCGGATCGGCTGGCCGCCGGGCGCGCGGCGTGCCGCGCGGCCGCGGGGGCCGCCGCTTGATGACCTACAAGAACAATTCGGCAATCACATCGGCGGCTCAGGAGTGGGCTTGCTCGTGGGCCTCGGCTAACCGGTTGACTGCCGAGGCGAGCGCGAGGATGGCGAACACCTTGGCTATCTCGGGGTTCTCGTACGCGAGCGACGTCGCCCTGTCCTCATGCTCGCCAGGCCCGTACATGCTGTTGATGGTGTTGCCCATAGCCGTCTCCTTCGTCGGGGGAATCATCCGAAGGCTGCCCGTGCGGTTCTTTCGGCAACCGCGGAGGCGCCCCCACCGCCGGTGGGGGCGCCCTTGATTCAGTACAGATAATTTGCATTCGATCATGAGCGCCTGGCGGTGCGAGGGCCTGCGCGCCGGGCTCGTCGACGGCGCCGCGCGGGGCGGTAGGTCGGACTTACCTACTAACTCGCTCCGCGACTGACCCTGTGAATCGGCGCGAAAAAGGGCCCCGCAGCGTGGTGCTGCGAGGCCGGTGTCCGGGCTTGTGCGGTGACGGCCGAGGGGTCAGGCAGGCGGGCGGCGGTCCTCATCGCTCGACCAGGCGTCTGGCCAGATGTGGAGGTTGGGGTTGGCGGGCCAGGCGCAGGTGATGCCGTACAGCGGATCGGGCTGGTCGGTCCCGGCGATCTCGGCGTGGCAGCCGTCCACGATGATCTGGGAGTCCTCCCCGTCGTCGTCGGTGGCCACGTACACCACGATCGGCGCGTCGTCGGCCAGGTGCGCGATCGCCGCGCGCAGCTGCCCGGCGGTCCAGGCGCGGCGGCCCCCGGCGTCGGTGACGGTCTCCCACGGCACGAGGCGCACCTGCTCGCGCGTCTGGTCGGTGTCGCTCATCTGCTCGTGCTCCCTTGCTCGGTCGGGTCGGTCTGAGGGCGGCGGGGTCACCGGCCGACCGCCTGGCGCCAGTCCTCCACGCCGTGGGCCAGGCGGATGTAGTCCTCCAGCTCCTCGGGCGGCAGGTCCTCGGCGTAGGTAGCCTCCCGCATCTGCTCGTCGTCCCCGGTGCACAACGCGCAGGCGGCGATGTGGCCGGCCATCTGGCCGAGCTCGGCGGCGGTGTAGGTCTTGCCCGCCGGGGTCAGCTGCAACGGCTCGCGGGTCATCGGGCCTCCTGGGCGGCGGCGTCGGTGGTGGCGGTGGTGAGGCGGGCCCAGCGTTCGTGGGCGGACTGGCGGGTGATGCCGACCGCCTGCCCGATGTCGGCCCACGAGTGGCCGGCCTGGCGGGCGGCGTGCACGGCGTCGGTCAGCCGGGCCTGAGCGGCGCCGGCCTCGCGGGCCTGCTCGCGTACCTGCTCCAGCGGGTCGCGGGCGTCGGCGGCGTGGCCGCTCCACTCGGCGCGCATCGCCGCCTGGAGTTCCTCGGCGGCGTCGCCGTACCGGTCGACGTCGGGCACGAACACCTGGTGACGGTCCGGGGCGTGCTCGCCGGCGGTGGCGACGCGCCGCCACAGCGGGCCGCGCCACCCGCACTCACACGCCGCCTGCCAGCCGATCGCGGTCCGGCCGTCAACGCCTTTCTCCAGCCGGTCATCCGGGCCGCGCACCATGGCTCCGCCACCGCTGGACCCGACCGACAGCCGGCCGTCGGGGAAGACCGCGGGGCCCCACCCCTCGTGCCCCTCGATAGTGCCCCACCCCATCGGCTCCCCTTCCTCCCAGACGCACGTCAGGGTTCCCTGACACATCCACTATGTCAGGGAACCCTGACGCGCGCAAGCGGAACCGGGAAACACCCCCGGAGAACGACCTCTGACCTGGGCAAACGCGGAATTGTATGTGTCAATGTCCCTTATCACATAAGATCATCGGCGTTTCCGCAGGTCAGAGCCCTAGAGAGGGGGTCGCGCGCGCGTGCGCGCGCGTAGGGGTGTCGCGAAAGTCGTGAAACCCGTGCCGGACGTCTCACTGGCCGCGTGCCCACCGCTCCCCGTCAGACACCTCGCGCTCCAGCAGCGCGCCGAGGCGGGTCTGGGCGGTGGAACGCGGGACGCCCATCGCCTCGGCGAGCTGGCCATGGGAGCCGTCAAGGTCGCGGTGCCAGCGCACCGCCGCGTCCCGAAGCCCCTCCAGCCTGGGCAGAATGCGCTGCTCCAGAGCGCGGATCAGCCCACGCAGCTCCGCCTGACGGTCCTCGGTCTCCTCCGCCCCGCTCGGCGCCTGGCGTTCCAGGCGTGCCAGCAGGAGCAGCCCCCAGGCCGCCGCGTGGGTGATCTCACTGGCGTCACGGAGGCGACGGCGCCCGACCTCCTCGGCCTCGGCGGCGGTCATGGTGGTCTGGAGGTGGACGAGGTATCCGTCGTCGCTGGGTTCGATGGTCTCGGATGGCATGCCCTCACTGTACGGAAATCCGTACACCGGGGAGGGTGAACGTCGAAACGTCCCTCGCGCGACCGCGTGTAGAGGCGTCCCGAAAGTCCCGAAATTCCCCCGCGCAGGCGCGCGGGAGTGCCTCACGAAACCCACGAAACCCTCCCCGTCCTGGCGCGCTCCTCCACCTCGAGGCCGAGGTTTCGCCAGTTTCGCCAGGAGACCAACGCGCGCGGGCGCGCCGGGCCAGCTGTGCCGGTCAAGGGGTCCTGGTCAAGCGGAAACCCCTCGCACACGCGCGTAGGCGTGTCGGAAAACTCCTATGCGGCGCCACCTGCGCGGGCGGCCAGGTAGTCCGGTGGTCGTGCCTGGGTCTGCATCCGGCAAGACGGCGGCGTGTCCCGAGGGGCCGCCGCCCGGCCTGGCGGTAATTGCGCGTGCGCGCCTACGCGCCTAGGCGCGCAGGTACGCGCGTACCCGCGCACGCAGGTACGCGCCTAAGAATGTAGGTGGTTGCCTATGCATGGACCTAGGTCCGCGTCCGGGTCACCAGGCGGGCAGCTGCTGCGGGGCCAGGCCGGGGGCGGGGGCGTCGAACAGGTCGAGCTGCCCATCGGGCGGGGGCTGGTGGAGCTTCAGGCAGCGGCGGCAGGTCACCTCGCCGTGGTCGGGGTGGGCCGCGCCGGGGTCCCAGCCGCTGACGCCGACCATGCACGCCGGGCCCGGCATCAGGTGGCCGCCGAGCCAGCGGGTCATGGCGACCTGGTGGACGATGCCGCTGGAGCGCACCCGCAGGTGCGCCCCGCCGGCGTAGGCGGCGCGGGCGGCGGCCGCGATGTCGGCCAGCGCCTCGAAGGGAGTCACAGGCCGACCCCGCGCATCGGGTTGTCGCGCCACTTGTCGGCGGCGCGGATATAGCCGTGCACGACCGGGGACTTCTCCGACCACCGGCCGTGCCGGGCGATCGCCGAGACCGGCGCCCCGGCCTTGGCGGCGGCGGTGGCGCCGCCGGCGCGCAGCGAGTGGGCGGTGTAGGTCTCGGCGCCGGGCAGCCCGGCCCGGACGGCGGCGCGGCGGACGATGAGGTTGAGCCCGTGCCCGCTGATCCGCGCGGCGGCCTTGCCCGATGCCCCGGGGGTGGCGGTGGTGATGCGGCCGTGCCGGTCGATGCCGCGCAGCAGGGGGCCGGCGGTGACGCCGAGCTTCGCCAGGGCGGTGGTCCATGCCTGCACCACGCGGACGGGGCAGGTGTCGGGGTGGGAGCCGTAGGGCAGCGGGACGACCTCGCCGATGGCGTCCTGGTCGGTCTTGGAGGCCCGGATGAGCACTTCCAGGCCCTCGACGGTCGGGGCCAGGTCCTCGATGTCGAGGGCGGCCAGCTCGCTGCGGCGGCCCATCAGCGCGAAGCCGAGCACCAGGGCGGCGCGGTCGCGCAGCCCGGCCAGCGTGGTGGGGTCGCAGGCGTCGACCATGGCGCGCAGGTCGTCCAGGACGGCGGGCGGGGCCTTGCGGGCGCGGGTCCCGGCGGCGGCGCGTTCCTTGCGGTAGGCGCGCAGCGCCAGGCGGGCGCCCTCGGCGTTGAGCAGGAGGCCAGCCTTCTTGTGGCGGGACTGCACGCACGCCAGCGCCCGCTCGATGGTGGAGGGCGCCGGGAGGGTGCCGCGGGCGGTCGGGGTGGCGGCCAGGTGGGTGACGTACTCGGTGAGGGTCTCGGCGGTCGCCGGGAGCGGGGTGCGGCCGGCGGCGGCGCACCAGGCGGTGAAGGCCGCCCAGTCGCGGGCGTAGGCGCGGCCGGTGTTGGCGGCCAGACCGGCGGCCAGGCGCTCGCGGGCGGCCGGGCTCAGCTCCCGATCGGCGGGCCTATCGTCGGCCGGGGCGAGGCCGCCGGGGGGAAGCGGGGCGAGTTCGGTCATCCGCGACGTCCTTTCCATGCCGGGCGAAACCCTCGATCTTGGGTTGCGATAAGGCATGTTATCGAAACCCAGAACGAGCCGACACGACACCACACCGACCGACACCAGCCGACACCGCCCCATGACTCACCCGCTCGGGGTCGCGTCCGGCGAACCCGCCCATCGAACGCCTTCCGCTCATCCTCCTGGAGCGGGTCCAGCAGCCGGCGGCGACATGCGAGGGACCTTCTTGCAGCAGGGCTGACATCTGTGAACGCCGGGCCTACCAGGGCATTCACCTGTCAAAGACCCCGCTGATAGCCTGGGCGAGCTTAGGTGCAGTGCACCTAAGCGGCACGCGAAACGCGCAAAGGGCCCCGACCGGCCTGGTAACCAAGATCGGGACCCCCCTTTTGCGGTCTTGCCTTACTGCGGGCTCAGGGAAGTGGTCGTCACCACCACCTGGGCCCGCGGCTGCCGTTCATCCTCCAGTCCAAGAGGATCAGCAGGGCCCTGACGATCACGGGCCACCAACCTCCTCCGTCCCGGCCTGGCTGCTTACGGCTCCGCCGGCGCTTGCCGCTCATGTACCGCTCCTCCGCCCCTCCGTGGTTTGAGTGGGGGCTCAACCGGCGGGGCTACCCGGTCGACCCCCGCGCGGAGGGCCGACGACCGAGCGTCCATCTCGTGGCGACAAGTACCGACAGGGAAAACGTTAGCGGGATTGCCACGCACGTTCGGAGCGCGAACGTACCGCGATCCTTCGCCCGTCCCGGCACCCGCCAGGCCGTCACCCCCGGCCGCGACGGCGAGCGTGACGCCCAGACCGCCGCGGTGCTCTGCTGACCGCCGTGACGGCCTGACGGGCCGCCCGCGCGGCGAACACGGCGGCCCGGCCGGCGGGCGGGAAGGATGCGGAGACGTCCGCCGCTCCGGGGTCACAAGCAGCGCCGGAGACGCCACACCACCGAGAGGGGCACGCCCGTGCCGAAGACGACCAGCGACCCGCACGGCTACGACCAGCGGAGCGACACCGTGCGGGTGCGCCGCCACGACGTGGAGCGGCTGCTGCTGATGTTCCGCCAGCTCGCCGCCGACCACTACGGCCACCCCGAGCACGCCCCCGGGGACCGCTGGGCGCACATGGCGGACTACGACATCTCCTTCGAGCGCCTGGCCGACGAGATCGACGCGGCCAACCGCGTGTTCTACGGCCGCAAGTGGACCGGGCCGGACTACCGGATGCGCTGCGACGCCTCGCCCGCCTACGACTGGCCCGCCGGCGCGCCCTACGACGGCGGCGAGCCCGCTGCGGTGCGGGTGGTGGAGGACCGCACCGACCACGGGACGCACTACGTCCCGGCGCCCATGGACCGCTTCCCCGAGACGCTGTGCGGGTTCGGCTTCGCCCCGCAGGAAGGACGGCCGGCGGAGGGCGAGGCCGACTGCACGCCCTGCCGCCGCGAGCTCGCCCTGCTCCGGCACCTGCAAGCGACCGCAGCGGGCCCGGCCTTGCGTTAGCCGAGCGTTAAGGCCCTCCCCGGCCGTCCTCCTACGCTGCCGGTTATGACGACCATGACGGACCACGTGAGCCTCACCGTCGGGGTGGCGACCCGACCGGGCACCATCGACCCCAGCGGGGACGCCGCTGCGGTGCGCCGCCAGGCCGACGGCGCGGTGGCGGCCGCGGTGGTCGACGGGATCGGGCACAGCCCGCAGGTGGCCGCGGTGGCGCGGATGCTCGCCGAGGTCGCCGCGCGCGTGGCCGCGCGCCGCGGACCGCTGGCCGGCCTGCTCACCGCCACCGAGCTGGTGGCCGATCCCGGCGACGACGACGAGCCCGAGCCCGACGCCGTGGCGGTGGTGGCGGCCGTGGCGGCGGGCGATGACCGGATGCGGATCGCCTGGGTGGGAGACTGCCGCGCCTCGCTGCTGGACGGCGAGGACCTGCGGCCGCTCACCGTGGATCACAACCTGGCCGAGCAACTCGCGATGTGCGGGTACGACGGCGAGCCCGTCCGGCGGGCCGCCCACTGGGTACGCACCAGCGTGGCCACCGCCGCGGTGGCCACCGTCGCCGAGGCGTGGGTGCGCGCTCCCGCGCTGGTGGTGCTCACCTCCGACGGCGTGCACGACCAGACACCGCACCAGCTCATGACCGCGCTGGCCGTGCGGCACCGGGCCGACCCGCAGGCCCTGGCCGACGCCCTCACCGCGGCCGCCGCGGCCGGCCTCGACGGCCAGCGCGACGACGCCACCGCCGTGGTGCTCCACCTGCCCGACCCGGCGCGCTGACCCGCCGCCCGGGCGGCCCAGGGGCGTTCATGACCTGGCCGCGCCGGGCCGGTCTTCATGACCTGTCCGCGGGGGCGGTCCGATGGGTCGGCCACGCGGGGGCACCCTCATGGGTGCGTCCATGAGGTCGACGACGCCCCGATGCCGTCCATGAGGTCGCGGGGGTTGCATGGGGTGCCGGGGTCGCATGGGGTGTCTCGTCTCGTCGCGTGTCCCGCACCCGTCATCGACGCGCTCAGATCGTTTCTGAGACGGTCACGGGTCTTGATGACCTTCGGGTCCGGTGACCGCTGGTCGTCGCTCCTGCGTTCGACTCAGACGATCCCGAGCGGGTCACGCGACCAGACCGCAGGGAGGGAAGACGTTCGGGAACGCCGAACGCGCGACGTCGCCGGGGGTTTCCGGCCGACCGACGCCAACTTGAGCACGAGGGCGCCGGCCGCCAGGGGGGGTGGGGGGTCGCGCGGCGGGGTGTCCGTAGAAACCCGCTCACGACGCCGGGCTCGTGCGCGGCCGCGGCACGGCGTGGCAGGTGAAGCAAGTGCCGTCCGGGTCCAGGACGGTGCCGCACCGATTGCAGGCCGCCTGCGGCTTCCTCCTTGTCGATGACTGCTTTTGCCCGTCGCCGTCGCTCGCGCGCGCGGACGGGTACCGCGCGCTACGGAGATCAGTTTTCGCCCATGGAAGGTCCGTAGAAGAGGTGCGGTGATCTATGGAAGGTGGGCGGACATCAGGGGTGTCCGTAGAAACGGTGTCGCTGTGTCCGTAGAAACCTGTTCCTACGGACGTCTGGGTGTCCGTAGATGCGTCCGGACGGGAGGCCGATCTACGGTCCCCCTGTGTCCGTAGATCGGCCTGCTGCGGCTGGGGGGCCGGTTCACTTCTACGGTCATCAATGGTGTCCGTAGAAGATGGCTCCTCCGCGTCGTCCTGGTCGTCCTGGTCGGGGAGTGCGCTTTGGCGGCGCTTGGAGTCGGCGCGGTTGGCGGAGGCGATCTCGCCGACGAGCTTGCGGTAGGCGTCAGGGTCGGGGATCGTCACCTTCTCGTTCACCAGGTGACCGAGGATCAGCCGGTACTCATCGGACCGGCCCTTGCGGTGGTTGCCCCGCTTGACCATCTGCAGCAGCGTGACCTCGCGCGCCCACGCCAGGTAGCGGCCGGCCGTGCGGTAGGAGACTCCGCAGTCGACGGCCAGGCGCGCGACCCCGCAGTAGATGCTGGTGCCGTCGGAGTTGGCGTAGGAGCTCAGCATGAGCATCGCCAGCTTCTTCTCCCTGCCGATGCGTGCCCGCCGGACCACGTCGTTCCACTCGCCTTGTTTGGCGCCGACGTCGTCGCCGGTGTCCGTAGATGCGGCCATCAACGCGCCTTCCCCATGACCGTAGAAGCGTGGGCGGGCGTGGTTATGCTGGCGATGGTGGCCGGGCGGGTCGCCAGATACGTGGGTGAAGGGCGGTCCGGGCAGGGGCCGCCCTTCGTCGTCTCGTTCACCGGTCCTCGGCCTCCGGCGCGGCCATCCAGGCGTCCACCTCGGCGGCCCGGTAGCGCACCAGGCGCGGGCCCACGCGGATCGGCGCCGGGCCGATGCCGCGCTTCTCCCACCGCTCCAGCGTCCGCACGCACACCCCGACGCGAGCGGCCACTATCTGACGCGACAAATACTGTTCCACCACGGTCATGAAAACCTCAATTTCGGGTGTACGTAGAACACGATCACAGGGGTAGAGCAACCAACGTTGTGTTGTCAAGTCGCGGTATGTCGCAATACTGTTCCGCCATGGAACACAGCATGGAATGGGCGGGGCGGATCGCGCGGGACGTGGGAGAACGGGTGCAGCAGGCCCGGCGCCGGCAGCGGATGAGCGCCCAGGCGCTCGCCGACCGGTGCGCCGAACTCGGCCTGCCGATGGACCGCTCGGTCATCGCCAAGCTGGAGCGCGGCCTGCGCCAGGGCGTGAGCCTGGCCGAGGTGCTCGTCATGGCCCGCGCGCTGGAGGTCCCTCCGCTGCAACTGATGCTGCCGATCGGCCACGCGGTCACGGCCGAGGTACTGCCAGGGGTGACGGTGGACACCTGGCAGGCCGCCCAGTGGATCGAGGGCTCGGCGCCGTTCCCCACCGACCGCGGCGACGACGAGCGCGGCGTCACAAGCCCGGCCGGGGATTGGTCGCATGGCGCGGCAGCGGTGCGACTGTGGCGCGAGCACGCCACCGCGGTCGCTCTCTGGCGAGACAGGATCTGGCTGGCCGACCGCCTGCGTCAGGATGCCGCCAGGAACTGGAAGGTCGCCGACGAGCTCCGCGCCCAGCAGCACGACCCCGCCGCCAGCGAGGCCGACCGTGCCTTGGCCTCCCAGCGCATCAGCGCCGTCACCACCCGGGCCAGCGAGCTGCTCCGTCAGGCCGAGAGCTTCGAGCAACTGGCCCTGTACCACGAGGGCAAGCTGCGGGAGCTGCGCCAGCAGATGCGCCAGGCCGACATCGCCCTGCCCCTGTTGAAGGACGAACCCTTCCTGGGGCACGTGGACACCGAACCGCCGGCCTCGGAGCTGGAGCGGGTCCTTGCCCGGCGCCTGGCCGACCAGGACCGCAAACGCCACGAAGGCGGCGCCGTCGGCTGGAGAGAGAAAGACGACGAGGGCGGTGACCTCGAGCTGGAGCTGCTGTGACCGGGCCGGGAAGACGGCCGGGCGAAACGCCTGGTGGGCAGGGGTCGGGTTGTGCATGGCGGTGTCGTAACAGGTTTCTTCGTTAACGTCGCCCGGCCCTGGTGGGGGCCGGTGGGCGCATGTCGCGGCGTGCATGCCCGTGTCGTACCAACCGGCGATGGTTAACGTCTCGCTCCGATCGCTCACGCAGATCACTCACGCCCCGGAGTTCGCCCACGTTGTGGGACGGCGCCCCCTCCGGCCCGCCAGATCCTCCCCGCGGGGACAGACCAGCAGGGGGCCGGGCCGGTCAAGGGGTCTGCGGATCTGCGGGCCTGGAGGACGCCGGACGGCCGGGCTTTCGACGGGGCCGGGGGGCGAGCGGGTCGGCGCCGGGGGCGGGGAACAGCCGGCCGACCGGCGCGCCGAGCGCGCGGGCGATCGCCACCTTCGTCATGGGGCGGGGGTTGATCTGGCGGCGCTCGATCCGCGAGAGCGCCGAGGCGTGCACCCCGGTCAGCCCGGACGCCTCCAAAAGCGTGATGCCGCGGTCGCGCCGCCATTTGCGCAGGGGGTGAATGACAGGGGTGTCGGTTGCCTTCATCGCGGGGGTACCTCCAGGTTGCTTTTCGAGGCTAGAGAACCCGCGAAGATTGCGTCAATATGTGCGCTCACGGCGCACCATCCAGGCCCGGCCGACACGGTGACCGACGAGACCGGACCACGCCGGACCAGGCCGGACACCGCCGCACAAGGACGCACAAGGACGCACAGAAATCGGCCCTACTTAGCCGCACTTTGCTCTACTTGGCTGCCGTGTCACTTCGTGTTCCTAAATGTTCCCCCGGCGTCCTCTGGCATCCTCCGTCTTCCCCGGTAATCCCCCGTCATCTCTCGTCATCTCGGGGAATCTCCGACGCGAAGTGGGAAACGTTCGAGGCCGCACATGCGATGCCGTCTCGGTCTGGATGTAAGGGTTTCCGCAGGGTTCTGCAGGGGTTTTCACGGCGCGGGGAGAGACGCGGGAGCGGCTGCGCGGGGTCTCCCACCACCCCACCAAAAACGCCTCGACCAGCCGCAACGCGCATACGGCCCCGTGGCCGACGGCCGAGCGGGAATGCCTCGCTCCCGGGGAAATCGAACCTTGAAACTTGGCACGCTCTCCGGGGGCTCTCCCCCGCGCGTTCGCCACCCGCCCCCGCCGTAACACGCTCGGATGCTCGTCATGCCCCGATTCGAGCAGGGGGCCTGCCTGTCTCGCCATCTGCCTGGCGTGGTCAGGTGTGGCCAAGTGGATTGGCCACACCCGCGCGACCTGGCTAGTCGCTACTGACCCGTTCCGATCCTCCTCGCGGGCCACCCGGCCGGGGGGTCAGGCGATGGCGATCCGGTCGACCCAGCACCCGGCGCACTCGCCGTCAGCGCGTTCCCGGGCGCCCGGATGACGCGGGCAGGTGTCGGTGAGCGGCGGCGGTGCGGCGCTGAGCGGTCTTGTGGGGGCGTTAGACCCGCTGGCGGGTATCACGCGGCCCGGCGGCGGCTGATCGTCGATCACGGGGCCGTCTGAGGCCGTCTGACGGCCCTTGGTGATCTCGTGTGCGGTCTCAGCGCACGCGCTGCACCGTTGGCCGGTGTCGAGCCGTACATGGTCCTCGCACCGCACGTCCACGCAGTGGTAGCCGCGCCGGGCGAGGGTGATGGCCACGGCCGTGGCATCGGTGACCTCGGCCAGCCGGTAGCGCCAGGACTCGAAGCGCGCCGCGATCCGCGCGGCCAGCTCCCCGGGCTCGCGGTGGACCAGCTCGGCGCTCAGCACCGCCAGCACTCGGCGGCGGCCGTGCGCGGGGATGAGCGCGGCGAGCTCGGCCGGGACCGCCTGGCGGTAGACCTCGGCCGCCCGCGGGTCCGAACCGCGGCCAGGCCCCTTCCTCGGTGCCGACCTTTCGACCCTCCCGGCGTCAGCCGCTCGCGCCCGCGCGCGGCCTACCTGCACCACGCCTACGGCGGGAGGCGCATCATCTGACTCCGGAAGAGGTGACTCCTGAAGGTCTGACTCCTGTGGAGTGCGCTTCGTTGCGAGGGGTGAATGCGTCTCGTTGCGAGGGGTGAATGCGCTTGGTTGCGAGGGGTCGACGACCTGGGCGCGGCCGTGTTCGGCGTAGGCCGATGCCGCCGTGAACGCCTCCTGCGGGGTCTGCATCGGGCGGATCACCAGCCGCCCCCCGGGCCGCTCGGCCACCTGCCACAACCCGGACGCCTCCAGCTCGAACGCTCGTCGCCGGCCGGTGTCGGGGGAGGCGTGCAGCAGCTTCCCCAGGAAGCGCACCGACGCCTCGAACGTCTCGGCGTTCTCGCGCTCCAGTTCCCCCAGGCCGTACAGCCGCCAGGCGTCCGGGCTGATGGTGCCCTCCGGCCGATGGCGGCCGCCGTGGACCAGATCCAGCGTCCAGGCGGGCACGGCCGCGAACTTCTCGCCGGTCTGCGCGGGCAC
Organism: Sphaerisporangium siamense; assembly: GCF_014205275.1. NCBI lineage: Bacteria > Bacillati > Actinomycetota > Actinomycetes > Streptosporangiales > Streptosporangiaceae > Sphaerisporangium > Sphaerisporangium siamense. The sequence continues at coordinate 1,395 of NZ_JACHND010000002.1, read as the reverse complement.
ATGCAGCGCCATGTGCCTGACGGCGCGCTTGGCACCCCGGGGGGCAGACCGCGACAACCATGGACCGCACTCGCCGGCCGCCAGCAGCTCCCGGCGCGCGGCATCCAGGCTCTTGGGCGTCACCCCCAGGGCCTCGCCCACCCAGATCCGCCGCGCCCGCGCGGGCGCCCGGCCACCGCGCAGGCCCCGCGGCATCAGCGTCTCGTACATCGCCCACGCCGCCACGGCCAAGCCGCCGTGCACGGCAGAGCGCAGCAGCAAGGCGGGCATCTCAATGCGCCCAGACGGCCCCCACGCCGGGTCCGACTCGGGCGGACTGGTCGGCGCGGCACCCTCCCCCGTTTCGGGTGGTTCGCGGCGCTCCCTGTGTTCGCAGTCGGTCGCCTGAGTTACCGTTGATGCAACGGGCAGAGCCAACTTGGCCTCTCTCGCGTACGAAGCTCAACCCGGCCTGGTCGGCAAACTCGTCCGGGTTGAGCGGTGGACCGGCGGTCCTAGTGCCTTGCTGTGCAGGTTCTAGGGCCGCCGGTTTTGCTGTCTGGTCTTCAGATTTGCAGGTCCTGAGACCCGCCATCGTCTATCACGAACGACACTCAAGGTCGGGGAGCGTCGCCGAGAACGGTCTCAACCGAACCAGTCTGATCATCTGGATCAATCAGGGACTGGGAATCTGTAGTCGAAGGCAGCCATGTCGGCCCTGATCACAAACTTGGTGACGTCGAGAGGGCCGTCTTGGGTGTGATAGGTCCGGATGATCTCCACCACTGGTGTGCCTTCGGGGATCTGGAGATGTGACGACTCGGGTCCTGTCGGCATGCGGGCCGAAAGCTCCTCCTGGATCTCTAAGACAGGTGAGATCGCGTTGATCCTTGCGATGTGGCCCCCGGTTCCTTCGCCCGAGAGCAGTGCAGCAGACCGCGCCCCAGTCTCAAGACTGAAGTAGGAGTCGACGGATTGATTGATCACTCCGTCGATCGTGGTGACACGTCGCCGAACATGGACGGTGTCTCCCTCGGAGATTCCAGGCAGACGATCGGCCACGAAGGCGGGTGCTGGTGCCGTGTCGGTCTCCGTGGTCTGGCCTATGCTCCGCCCCTGCTTGCCGCCCTCTGCCTCCAGTAGCGGCCGGGCCTGTTCGCCTCCCCACACCGATCGGCTGTAGCGCTCTATCCCGAATCTGCGGATGCGGTGTCTTCCTCGTACGAAGTTCCCGCGACCTTGCTGGGAGATCACGAGTCCCTCCTGCTTCAGCCTCGCGAGCGCAAGCCGCACCGTGACCAGGCTGACACCGTAGGACTGGGCAAGATCCGGCAGGCCAGGCAGCTTGTCCCCTGGCTGTAGATGCCCAGACTCGATCTTGGTTCGGATGTCATCTGCAATCCGCAGCTGCCATGA